>DASYDW010000009.1 GCA_036499395.1 Pirellulales bacterium | reverse complement strand
ATAGCCGGTCTTGCTCTTGCCCAAGATAGCGCCGTCCGACAGCCGGACGATCAGCAGTTCGAGATCGTCATACGGGTCCGGCTGGTCGGTCGGGTCGCCGTCTGGCTTGCGCCAGGCAAAGGCCAGCTTCTTGTCCGGCGATAGGGTCTTCTCGATGACGCGCGCGGAGTCGGCGCCTTCGCCGCAGGCAAGGCCCTCGTGCTGATCAGGCTTGCAGGGGCCCATGCCGGCAAGGGCCGGGAGCGTCGCACCGAGAAGTAGGGTGGCGGCAATTAGAGCAAACAGCGCGCGCATTGGATGGCCCCCGGTCCGAGGACGATCCTAGGACATGAGAGTTTGTCTGTCGCGGGTGGGGGAAGGTTCAGGAGGGCATAGCCGTCCAAAGGACGGCGTAGCTTCGCTCGCCACTGTTATTTCTCGACCTTGCCGCCGGCCGCGACCCAATCTTTGAACCCGCCGAGATTGTAGACCGTTGAGTAGCCCATCTCCTTGAGCGCCTTGCCGGCAAGCGCGGCGCGTCCGCCGCCGGCACAATGCACAATCACCGGCCGGTCATGGGCGAAGTTGGCGTCGGCGGAGGGAGCGGTGAGGTCGGCCCGCATCTCGATCGAGCCGCGCGGGATGTGCACAGAGCCGGCGATCTTGCCGGTCTGCGCCAGCTCGGCGCTGTCGCGCACGTCCACGATCAGCGCGCCCTTGGCGGCCATGTCCATCGCCTCCTGGGCGGAGATCTTCGGCACCACGGCATTGGCGGCATCGACAAGGGCTTTGTAGGTTGTAGACATGGGGGATACACGCTTGTGTTGTGCGAAAATTGAGGTTTACTATGCGCTGTATACGAATAGAGCAAAACTCAAGCGGGAATAATATTCAATGAAAATTTTTATTAGTTGGTCAAAGGATGCGAGTAAGCAGGCAGCTATAGAGCTGAAGAAATTCATATCCGAGTTTTTTCGTAGCAAAAGTTTGGATATATTTCTTTCTATATCTGAAATTCAGCCCGGTGAAGCTTGGTTCGATAAAGTCAGAGAAGCAATTGAAGGCAGCTCAGTTTGCATAATAGTGCTGACAGATGAAAATGAATTGTCCCGTTGGCTTTATTTTGAAGCGGGAGCTATTGCGTTCAACACCGAGTCCTCAAAAAATATTGTGCCGCTTTTGTTGAACTCGCGAGAGATCGACAAGAGTTCGCCGCTTAGCCACTACCAGTGCGTGAGAAATACGCCGGAAGACTTACTGCGTCTTTTCCGTACCATAAAAAAAGAAGGCAAACTAACTGGGGTACGTGAGGAAGATTTCCAAACTCGCTTCCAAACTCAATATTCTCCTTTCAATCTAAAAATCAACGGAATCATTGAGCAGACTTTTGTGGGAGCGCTTGCGAATGTCCCGTTCGGTCACATCTTTCCCAAAGATACGAAACGCACTGAAGTTGGAACGGTTTTTATTGGCGCACCAATGGCGTCCCACCAATCCGCCATTGCTTACGAAAACGAGCGCAAACGAATGGCGGAATTTAAGGAAGCCGTTGATATCTGCTGTCCATCCGTAAAGAGGATTTATTGGGCGGGCAGTGAAATTCCTTCTGTCAAAAAATTCGACGGTGAGCAAATAGCGCTTACTAGAGATTTGGGGCAACTTAAACTAAGTGAGATTTGTTTATTCGTTTTGTTCGCGAAGCTGCCCACGAGCGTGCATGTTGAAATTGGCTACGCGATCGCATTGAATAAAAAAATAGTCATCTTCTGCAAGAATCGAGAAGATTTGCCATTCCTGTTGAAAAGGGCTGATAAACAAATAAGTAACTTAAGTATCTACGAATGCTCATCATACGATGAGCTATTAAAGTTGATTGACAAGGACGGTGAGGCCATCATCTCTAACGAGACAAGGCCATAGCTTGAAGCGCGCCGCCCTCTGGATCGTTAAACGGCTAGTAGCGCCGTTGGATCGACAGTTACAGACTCTACAGTCTCTACTTTGACGCCTATTTTCAAAGATTTTAATAAATCACAGAGTGCGTCGCCGTCGACTAAATCGATGGCTGGCGCTCCGTCTCTGGTCGCTTCTTTGCGCGCGTCCGCTGTGAAAGTACCAGTAGTTATGACCAAGCCTTTATCAGCACGCCCGACCATTGCGCCGCGGAAATCGCGAACCACGCCTGCTCCAACAGAGTCTCTATATCGTTTGGATTGAAACAAGACATGAAATGACAAGAGATTTACGCGTAAGACTCCGGTGCCGTCGATGCCGCCATCTCCACTTCTTCCAGTCACTTCAACTTTTATGAAACCGGATTCTCGAAGAATTCGTTGACATAACCGTTCGAAGCCGCTCGGCGTCATGGACAGCAGTGTTTCAAGTAAAAGCTCTTTCCAAGATTGCGCTGAATCTTCGATTTCCTCTTCCTCGTCCTCCTCATCCGCCGAAGCCGATGCTGCAGCAGCTCGTGCCTCTCGATTTTGTTGTCGGACTTTTGCTTTGATTGAGCGAATTTCGTCGTCTGACATCTGATCGCCTTTAGACGTCAGATGCCAAACTCCTTTTTCTGAATTGTCGAGCGCGCCGCCCTTTTTCAAATAAGTACGCGCCCAAGCGAGACGGTAGCTAAATTCTGTCCGGGGACCATCCCCGTGCAATTGAGATCGTTGTGCTTCGGAGAGATTTGTCGCCGACGCAACGGCTTCTTCCATTTCTTCGATCGTGGCCGATCCGCCTCTAGCCCTGAGCGCGTGAACAACCGGAACAAAAAACGTATGAAAAGACGGAAATATTGGCATCTTCCCCCCAAAACGATACTTGCGCTAATTTACTAGATTCACTCCGCCAGCCTGCTGGCCCTTCTTCTTCCGTCCCGCGTCCTTGCGCCCCAACACCGGCTTCAGGAATTTGCCGGTGTAACTGCGTGCGACTTTCACAATATCTTCCGGCGTGCCCTGGGCGACGATTTCGCCGTCGCACCGATTGCCACACGCATCATATCGCAATTTCTCTCGGTAATCGTGCCTCGGCATGAAATTCCAAGCCGTCCGGCCTGAATGAGAAATCGACCTTACCGTCGAGCTGGCCTTCAAGAATGCGCCGTATCAGCGTCGAGCCAAATCCATCGTGGGTCTGCGGCGGCACAGGTGGCCCCAGACTTTCGCGCCACCGCAATTTGATCCGCTGATCGTCACCTTCATCGACCAGCGTCCAGCTTACGGCAAGCTTGCCTTCGTCGCGCGAGAGCGCGCCGTATTTGCTGGCATTCGTGGTCAGCTCGTGGAGCACCATGCCGAACGTTACGGCGCCCTGCGCGGGCAACTTGAAGTCCGGGCCTTCGAGGTTCAACCGGCCGGTGCGATCATAGGGCGCCAACTCGCTGGCGATCAATTCGGCAAACGATATCGAGCCCCAGCGCCGGTCGATGAGCAGCGTGTGCGTGTTGGCGAGCGAGGCAATGCGCGCAACAATGCTGTCGCGAAAGCTGTCGATGTCGGTGGCGGCGCGCAGGCTCATCTGAATCACGGCCTGCACCGTCGCCAGCGTATTTTTGACGCGGTGATGGAGTTCGGCGATCAACAACTGTTGTTGCTGTTCCGCCGCGCGGCGTTCGGCAACCTCGCGCCGCAAGGCGATCTGGGCCATCACCTGCCGGGCCATCAGATGAAGAAGGTTGCGTTGCCGCGCATCGAGCTGACGCGGTTTGTAGTCGACCACGCAGACCGTGCCGAGCGGCAGGCCGTCCTCATTACGCAAAACCGCCCCAGCGTAAAAACGCAGGCCCGGTTCGCCGGTCACGAACGGATTGTCGGCGAACCGCGCATCCTTGGTCGCGTCGGGGACAATCAACAGGTCTTCGTCGTGCAAAATCGTATGCGCGCAAAACGCAACGTCGCGGCCGGTCTCGCGAAGGTCGCCAATGCCGTGGGCGGCCTTGTGCCACTGGCGTTCTCGGTCGATCAGAGTGATTGTGGAGAAGGGAGCGTCGCAGACATCGGCGAGTATTTTCACGACGTCGTCGAAGTCGCTCTCACGCGGCGTGTCGAGAATGTCGTAGCTCTGCAACGCGGCTAGG
>DASYDW010000008.1 GCA_036499395.1 Pirellulales bacterium | reverse complement strand
GTCCACGTGCGAGCGAATCTTCTCCTCCTCGATCCGAATCACTCCCTTAAAGTTCTCGTCGCTTGCCGACCCTGCTAAATTGTCCATGGGGCAGTCCTTCCGTACTGATAGAGTTCGTGTGACAACAAACTTCTACCAGTTCCAGGACTGCCCCTTCAATTTGTGCGCAACTATCAGGACGTTATCTAGTGGTTTAGTTCAACCCACTTTAGGCGCACGGTATGAATAACCCCATGCCTGAGCATGCTGCTGCAATGGTGCGGTTACTCGTCGAGCGACTATAACGAATCGAACAGCGTAGTCGCTCACCAGATGCCGGCCCTGGCGCCTTAAATCGCGTTCGTCCAATGGACGCTTGACCCACTAGCGGGACTTGGACCAGTTCGTGTCTTTTCCGGCTTCTCACCCTTCGGCAGGAACGAAGAAAAGCGATTTGGGGTGTCGGCAAACAGAGTCGGCCCTCTTGGGCACAAAATGTGCGTTGGAAAAGCAATTGCGAAACGGGACAGCGATCGATTGAGCCAAGCAGGATTATGCGTCAACTCCTCGGCCCGCCCTGACAAATGCCTAAATTCGCCCCGCAAAATCTTTGGAATCAGTTCGTTGTACTTGCCGCACCGTACTGGGCCGCCGAAAGGAAGTGGCGAGCGCGCTTCCTGTTATTGCTGTTAATCATATTGCTGCTGGGCCAAACGTGCGCCAATGTGCTGACCAATAAATTGACCGGTGAATTCACGTCGGCGTTAGCGGCTCACGAGACACATCGTTTCTGGGGCGCCATTATCCGGTGCTTGCTGCTTTTTCTCGTCGCCGTTCCGCTCAATGCGTTCTTTTACTTCGTTCGTGACAAGCTCGGCATACTGTGGCGGCGAGCCCTCACCAATCGCTTTCTCGGAGGCTACCTTCGGAATCGCACGTACTATCATCTCAACGCGAATGCCGAGGTCGACAACCCCGACCAGCGAATTGCCGATGATATAGACTCGTTTACGCAACGGAGTCTTTATTTCGCTATGATCGGCCTGGGAGCGCTTTTGCAGCTAATCGCCTTCAGCGGCGTCCTCGCATCCATTTCTATCGTGCTCGTCCTCCTGCTGATCGCATACGCGATTGTCGGGACGGTCGCGACGATCTTCGGATTTGGAAAAGTGCTTGTCGGATTGAACTATTCGCAGTTAAAGCGGGAAGCAGACTTCCGATTCGCTCTGATTCGGATTAGAGAAAATGCCGAGTCGATTGCATTCTATCGCGGTGAAACTAACGAAGGCGGTCAATTGAAGCAGCGATTCAATGATCTGTTTGTAAATTTCGGCAAATTGATCGGAGCGCAACTCAATCTGAATCTATTTCAGTACGGGTACAGCAATGCCGCCATAGTGATTCCGAGCATGGTTCTTGCCCCCAGAGTTATTTCGGGCGAGCTAGAGATCGGGCGGGTGACCGAAGCCGCTGGCGCGTTTGCGGCCACGCTGCAAGCAGTTACGGTCATCATTGATAAATTCGACATCCTTGCGAAATTCGGCGCCGGAGTACGGCGGCTGCACTCATTCGCGACAACCATGGAAGTGCTGAATGGAAAGAGCAAAGGCCCCGTTATTGTGAGCGCTGATGGTCCTGATGTGGTCATCGAGAACGTTACGTTGCAGACACCGGATTACGGAAGGACATTGATCGAAGACCTCTCGTTAAAAATCGGCCCAAGTGCGGACCTGATCATTGTGGGTAGCAGTGGTGGCGGAAAAAGCTCGCTCCTGCGAGCGATTGGTGGGTTGTGGACGTCTGGAACTGGGCGGATTATCCGGCCAGACGCCGAGGGACTCCTGTTCTTGCCACAACACCCATACATGATTCTGGGAACTTTGCGCGATCAGATGTTGTATCCCAAGATGCATAAAGGTAGATCAGATGAAGAGCTCCTTGAACTCTTGAAAGCGGTAAACCTCGGTGAACTCGCCGATCGGTGTGGGGGGTTGGACATTGAAATGGATTGGGGGAAAGTCTTGTCTCTCGGTGAACAGCAACGACTGGCGATCGCCCGGTTGCTGCTAGCCAATCCTCGGTATGCCATGTTGGACGAAGCCACCAGCGCTCTTGATACGAGCAACGAATCAATTGTTTATCAGCGGCTGAAAGACTCGGGGACAATCTTAGTGAGCATTAGTCATCGTTTGTCCATCCTGCGGTTTCATCAACAAGTGCTGCAGCTCACTGGAAATGGAAAATGGAAGCTCCATTCTGTCAAAGACTTTCGGGTTGAAAGAGATTAAACGATTAATGGAAGCTCCTGACGTGCTAACCGCTCGCTAAGATGCGAAACAAATCGGACCAAACAACGTCCGGCTTCGTCTCCGTGGGTCACCACTCGGCTACTCCAAGCGGGATAACTCCCGTTCACTTCCCCAGCCGGCTAGAACCGCGTGATTGCGCTGTTGTTCTAGTGGTGTTTTATGATGAGCGGTGACTAGCGGTTTGGGAGACTGATGCGATTAAGTGGTCGAGTATGGACATTCTACGAGCGACAATTGGCCATTGCCTGTTGCAATCGCGTTATTGGCGTTCGCACAGTTTACGACCTGCTGCAGGTTCCATTACCGACTGCACGGAAATATAAAAAACCGCGCTAGGGTAAGGCCCAAAATAATCCGGCCATTTGACGGTATGGCTTGCCAGACAATTTCTACCGACGGAAACAGGGTATGGCCTATGCGGATTTGCTGCCAGGAGGTAGCTACGCAATATCCTCGGCATCGACAGTCCGTGCGTAATCGTCGAACTTTCGTTCGGCTTTGACAAATCTCTCCTCCGAAACGGTGCCTCCCGACTTTCCCGACAAGACTTCCCAAGCCAGTGGGATAGTCGTAAGTGCGCCAACCGCCGCCAATGTCCAGCCGTAGGTCCGCCGTTCCTCCTGCGTGAATCGTCCGGCAAGCAGTAGACCGAGGCCAAATCCAAACGCCGCGCGGGTGCCGGCAATCAGATCAATAGTAGCCAGGCTCAAAATGCGTTCGATCATAAGGCCACCTTCCGTACCGCATTTATTTCGATAAACGTCTTTCATGCGAACGTTTGGTTCCAACGTGCAAATTAGATGCCGACTGCGCAGGTTCTATATAATGTCGCGGCGAGTGGGTTGGCGGTCCCTACGGATACCGCCTTCTAATTTCTTTCGCAATAAATCTATGCCATCAAAAATCGAAGATTATGCACTTATTGGCGATTGCGAAACAGCCGCGCTGGTGGACCGCAACGGCTCTATTGATTGGCTCTGCTGGCCGCGCTTCGATTCCGAGGCATGTTTCGCCGCGATCCTTGGCAATCCCGACAATGGTCGCTGGATTATTTCTCCGTCGGAGAACGTGCGAACAACTCGGCGCACTTACCGTGGCGATACATTGGTTCTAGAGACACATTACGAGACTGATCGGGGTTCGGTTAATGTCGTCGATTTCATGCCCTTGCGTTCGGAACGGCCAATACTGGTTCGCATCGTCGAGGGTCTGAGCGGCAGCGTGCCCCTGCAGATGGAACTCGTCTTGAGATTCGGATACGGCCAAGTTGTACCTTGGGTGCAACGCCATGAGGACGGGATCCAGGCAATAGGCGGCCCTGATGGGGTTATCTTGCATGCGGATGTCGATGTGCACGGTCGGGGATTGACAACTACGGCTGAGTTTGTCGTCGCAGAAGGGCAGACAGTTGCCTTTTCCTTATGCTGGTTCGAGTCGTATAAACAGCCGCCGAAACGGCCGGATGTTATGGGGTTGCTCGCTGAAACTAACCGGTGGTGGCACGACTGGACCGATCGTCACGCCTATCGCGGCAAATGGCGTGACGCGGTTCTTCGTTCATTGATCACCCTCAAGGCGCTCACCTACAGACCAACAGGTGGCATCGTGGCCGCGCCGACGACTTCACTTCCGGAGAAACTCGGCGGAAGTCGCAATTGGGACTATCGCTTTTGCTGGGTCCGCGATGCGACCATGACCTTGCTTGCCTTCATGTCGGCCGGCTATGTGGAAGAAGCCGCGGCCTGGCGCGAATGGTTGCTGCGAGCTGCGGCGGGCAGTCCGGCCGACCTGCAGATTGCCTACGGTATTCGGGGCGAACGCCGGTTGACCGAGCTCTCCCTCGATTGGCTGGCGGGCTATGAGGATTCGCAACCCGTGCGAATTGGTAACGCCGCCTATCAGCAATTTCAGCTAGACGTCTACGGCGAGTTGATGGATTCTATGTATCAATGCCGAACGCATGGTTTGCCGCCGGACGTAGCGGCCTGGAATTTAGAAGTTGCAATCATAGAATTCGTGGAAAAGAACTGGATGGCACCGGACGAGGGCATTTGGGAGATTCGCGGACCACGCCAGAATTTTACGCATTCTAAAGTTATGGCCTGGGTCGCACTGGACCGAGCTATCAAGAGCATCGAACGGTTCGGTCTCAATGGACCGATTCAAAGATGGCGCGGAGTGCGCCAGGCGATTCACGATGATGCCTGCAAGCAAGGGTACAACGAGCAATTGAACAGTTTTGTGCAATATTACGGAAGCGACGAACTAGACGCGGCGCTGTTGATGATCCCACTCGTCGGCTTTCTGCCGGCCGACGATGCGCGCGTGAAAGGGACCGTGCAAGCAATCGAAAACGGCCTGATGGACGACGGTTTGGTGCGGCGTTACGGCACATCAAACTCAGTCGACGGATTGCCATCAGGGGAAGGCGTTTTTTTACCGTGCACATTCTGGCTCGCTGACAACTATGTCTTGTCAAACAGGCGTGCCGAGGCCGCAAGCCTGTTTGAGCGACTACTCGATATGCGAAACGATGTTGGTCTCCTCGCTGAAGAATACGACCCGCAATCATCTCGACTCGTGGGAAATTTTCCGCAGACGCTTTCCCACATGGCGCTAATCAATACGGCGACTCATCTGTCACAGGATGACGGGCCGACCCACCGCCGCCGCGACTGACAGTCGGCCGCCTCGATCGAAGACTGGAATCATCCGTGACATCACTGTGTAGAAAATCCAGATGATGTTTGCGGGCTACAATGTTATCAGGGCAAGACTGCTTTCGGGGTCGTGACGGCGTTGCAAATGGGCTGGCGATTCCACCAGGACGACTTCCAACGTCGGTCGGACGTGCGCCTCCAACAAATGACCGCCGCGCGTTGTCCCATCCATGCGCCCCACGACAAGGTGTGCATGGACCTTGGGCTTCCCGCTGGCATCCCAGGCAACATCGCCAACTAAAGCGAGCACTTCCACTTGCTCGGCCACTGAAATGCGGCTGTAGTCTTTCTTCTCCCAGTCGAAGTAACCAAGCGTCACGTCCCGCAAGGCTCCGATCGCTGTGAAATGCGCCGCAGCAAGTTGTTTTTGAGCAGCAAAGTCAGCTAGCCCAGATGCGACCTCGTCTCCAGTTTCAAAGATCACTGCAAATGTCCTTTGGCCGTTCAGCTCTTGAAGTAGCTTGCTTTTCATCGTTAATCATTCCTCGCAAGATCTCACATCGACCAAGTGCGTTTCTGTAATTATCGGTTCGGCAACCCGCCGAAAATGTCTGGTGCGCGCGATTATCATCTACTTCGTTTCTCAGGGATCAGCGCACGGGAACGCCACAGTGCTGAGTAAGGCATTTTCAGCCTGCCGTGAGTCTAACCGGGAGTGCTGCACGACAATGGGCATGTCCGACTCGATGAGACTCGCGTAATCCGTGTCGCGCGGGATCGATTCCGGATCGTTCAAGTCGTTGAAGCGCATATGCAGCGTGCGCCGCGCGGGCACCTTCACCTGATACGGGCCGACGGGCTCGCGATCCGCAAAGTAGATCGTGATTTGTACGATCGCATCCTCGTTTGAAGTATTCAAAAGACAAGCCGTTTCGTGACTTGTCATTTGCGGTTCTGGACCGTGGCTTTCCGGAGGAATGTAACCTTCTGCAATAGCCCAACGTCGTTTTCCAATGGGAGCATTCACAATATTGTCTCCTTGAAACATCTCAGAATGTTAGGCGCTCGCATCGGTAGCTCAAATGTTGCCATTCGATTACTTGTCCAAAAAACGGGGGTTATTCCACAGGCAGGTTTTCGCCAGCGCCGACTAGGACGTGTTTGTCCGAGGACGTATGGCCGTTGCCATTGCTTTGCATCTTAAGGGCCAGCTGCAAAACATCCGCCAGATGCATGGCGCGCCGCGGCGTGGTTTGGCCAATCTGTTGCTGGCAGCTGAAGCCGTTTGCAATGATGAGCATGTCGCGATCGGCGTTGCGGACCGCGGGCAGCAGTGCCCGCTCACCACAGGCGATTGCAACGTCATAATGCGGACCGCTTTCAAAACCAAAGGATCCGGCCATCCCGCAGCATCCCGGCTCTGGCATCTCGAAATCCAATCCCATTTTCTTAAGCAACTCCGATTCGTCGTCCATGCCCATCACCGATTTATGGTGACAATGGCCATGGACAATTGCCTTACGTTCCAGCCGAGGCGGCCGGTAGTCGGGGACTTTTCGGTTGAGAAACTCACTCAAAAGGAATGACTGCTGACATAATCGTTTGGCGTCTTCGTCATTGGGGAACAGATTCGTCAACTCATCGCGAAAGACTGCCAAGCAACTTGGCTCCAGGCCAACCAGCGGAATGCCCGCCTGAATTTCAGGTCTGAGTGTTGTGAGTATCTCGTTCAATAGCCGTTTGGCGGTGTCGAGCATGCCGAAATCATAAAGCGGCCGACCACAGCATAGGGACACCTTCGGTACCAGCACCTTGAAACCCGCCGCCTCCAATACTTCGACCGCGGCTTGGCACGTCTCAGGATGAAAATGGTTGTTGAACGTATCAGGCCAGAGCATTACCTCAGGCTTATCATGGTTGCATGCTGGTCGACGAAGGAACCACTCCTTGAACGTCTGTATGGCGAACGGAGGCATACTCCGTCGGCTATCGATGCCGCCAATCCATTTGGCAATGCCGCGTAAGCCGGGCGTCTGACTGAAGAAATTGGCAACTGCCGGCAGGTAAGCTGCCATCCGAGCCCACCAGTAGATCCAACCCATCGAATACGCATAACGCGGACGCAGTCGCCCCTCGTAGTAGTGCGAAAGGAATTCGGCCTTGTAGGTCGCCATGTCGACGTTGACGGGACAATCTCCCTTGCAGCCTTTGCAGGCCAAGCACAGATCGAGAGCGTCCTTGACCGCTTCGCTCCTCCAACCGTCGGTCAGCACCTCGCCGTTCATCATTTCAAACAGCAGATGAGCCCGTCCGCGCGTGGAATCCTTCTCTTCTCGCGTCACCTGATAGCTGGGACACATAACCTGGCCATTATGGCGGCGGCATTCGCCAACTCCGACACACCGCAACGCAGCGCGGCCAAAGGAATGGCGATCATTGGGGAACTGGAAATGCGTTTCATGCTGAGGAGGGCTGTAGTCCGCGCCAATCCGCAGATTCTCCGCCACTCCATAGGCGTCGATCTTCTTGCCGGGATTCATTTTTGCGTGGGGGTCCCAGATCGCCTTGAATTCGCGGAAGGCCTGACAGAGTTTGTCGCCAAACATCTTTGGCAGGTACTCTCCGCGTGCCTGACCATCGCCATGTTCGCCTGAAAGAGAGCCGCCAAAACGCAGCACAAGATCCGTGGCCTCGTCCATGAAGGCTTTGAACTTCTCGATGCCGAGGGTGGTATAGAGGTCAAATCCAACACGGCAATGAATGCAGCCCTGACCGAAATGACCATAGAGCGACGGGTGATAGTCAAACTTGTCGAACAGTTTCCGCAATTCTGGCAAATAGGCGCCTACCTGATCCGGCGGCACGGCCGAATCCTCCCAGCCTGGCCAAGTATCAGGTCGACCGGGAACCCAGGCAGTCGAACCAAGTCCTCCTTCTCGAACTTTCCAGATCATCTGTTCGTGAGTTGGATCGTCCAAGAGTTTCATCTGGGGTGCGTCGTCATGTTTTCTCAGCATCTCCATGCAACGATGCGCTTGTTCATCGGAATCCCGTTTGTCTTCTCCGCCAAATTCGACCAGCAGAAAACCCTTCCCTGGCGGTAATAATGCGAGATCGGCGGTCTCGTCTCCTTTTGCTTTGACAAACTTGAATAGCAGATGGTCGAACCCCTCCAAGGCCGTTGGCTTCAAAGGCAGGATTTCCATTAAATGATTGCAGGCGTGGTAGACGTCAGGGTAGCCGAGCACCAGTAGCGAGCGTCGCTTCGGAGCTGGGACCAGATGTAGGGTCGCTTCGAGAATCGTAACTAGGGTCGACTCTGAACCAACGAGCGACCTCGCAACATGAAAGCCATTTTCGGGCAACAGCGAATCGATGTTGTACCCGGAGACGCGCCGTGGCAGTTGCGGAAAACGGGCGCGAATCTCATCCGCATATTTGTCGCGAAAAGCTTTGAGTTTGCCATATAGCTCGCCCCGCTGGCCGCCAGCGTGGATAATCGTCTCGAGTTCGTCGGACGTCGTCTCCCCTACACGTAGGCGAAGGCCATCGTAGGTAAGGATTTCCAACGAGTGAGTGCTATCCGCCGTTCGTAGTCCGCGTCCGTGCTTGGCACATAACAGTGAATGCGCGCCACACGAATCGTTACCAAGCATGCCACCCAAGGTGCAATGACTATGAGTGGAGGGGTCGGGACCGAAGGTGAGGCCATGCTGCTCGGCGGCATGTCGCAAATCGTCCAACACGCAACCTGGTTGCACGATGCCGAGACTCTTGTCCGCTTCAATACGCACCACATCGTGCATGTATTTGGAGAAATCCATGACGACGGCAACATTACAACATTGGCCTGCCAGACTGGTTCCACAGCCTCGCGATAAGATGGGCGCACCGAAGCGGTAGGCCGCCGCGATCGTCTGTATCACATCGACGTCAGCGCGCGGAATAACGACGCCGATTGGCGCCTGCCGATAGTTAGAGCCGTCGGTGGCATACAGTGCGCGGCTACCAGCGTCGAAACGGACTTCGCCTTGAATCGTGCTACGTAATGCGTCGGCCAGCGCGTCGGCCTGGCCGTCAGCAATCGCTGTACGGTTATCGTCAACGCGCTGTCGCGCAAAGCGTCCTTGTTCATTTTTCTGTCGCAATATCGGCAAACTGTCCATAGAACTTCTTCAGTCGTTAGGTGCGCTATTACTTGCCCAGATCTCAAATTGACTTGCATCGGCCTCTTTGAGTTCGAGTCCGAGACCGGGGCGCGACAAATCCGGTATCAGATTTCCAGCAACGGGCTCACGGAAACCGTCGAACAACATGGACTCAATACGGGCGTGATCGTGAAAATATTCCAAATGTCGCAATGGCAATGCCGCGCAACACACGTGCGTGTGCAGCGACGGCGCACAATGTGCCGAGAGGGGGAGTGAACGAGCCGAACAGAGCGCCGCGGTTTGAAGAAAGCCGGTGATGCCCGCGCACCGACTGGCATCTGCCTGCAAAACGTCCACGGCGCCAGCCTCTAGCATGTCGCGAAAGTAGGGTAGATCGTAGCCATATTCACCTGCCGCGATGTCCATTCCGGCAGGCCCACGATCGCGTAGTAGCCGCAGCCCTTCCAAGTCATCAGCCGACACGGGCTCCTCGAACCAGCTCACTTTCAACTCCGAGAAGCGCTCGGCAAAATGGAGAGCCTCCTTGCGGTCATAGGCTCCGTTGGCATCGACGAATAATTCCGCTTCCGGGCCAATTGCTTCTCGGGCTGCTCTCACTCGCTCTAAATCTTGTTCGGGATGCGTCCCGATCTTCATCTTGACGCGAGGAATGCCTTCGGCAACCCAACCAGACAACTGTTGTTGTAGCTGTTTAACCGTGTAGGACGTGAAACCACCGCTACCATAGACCGGCATGCGATCACGGACGGCGCCAAGCAATGAGACCAGAGGCACATTCAGCAAACAGGCTTTCAGATCCCATAAGGCCACATCAACCGCGGCAATTGCCATCGATGCGATCCCTGGCCGCCCCAGATTGCGGATTGCCCGCACCATGGCAATCCAAGTCCCAGGCACGCCGAAGGCGTCGCGCCGCCGCACTATTGGGGCAAGCGTTTCATCTATAAGCTTGGCTGTCGCCACGTCAGCATAGGTATAACCCAGACCAGCCACGTGTTCGGAGCGGACGTGAACGCAGACTAGGGTTGTCTGATTCCAGGCAATCGTGCCATCGGCCTCGGGAAGGTCGGTAGGAATGCGATACGCCGCCACGCGAAGCTCATTGACGGCGGCGTTGCAATGTTTCGCGGTGTGCATACGACTACCATGTTGCGCGCCGACTTAGAGGACAGCTCATAGTCCACCGGCGATATTTAAAATGAGACCAACCGAGGCAATCTAGATGACTTCGCGAATCTTGTCTTCGAGCACAGCCTTGATAATGGACTTGCTGTATTTTTCTCCTCGAACCAGAGCCTTGGCGAATTGCCATGCCTGATCCAACGTGGCATGGCCAGGCATCGCCGGCTCGTTCGGATCTACGACAGCTTCGATTAAGGCCGGTCCGGGATGGGCGAATGCTTCGGCCATTACTTGCTCGACCTTTGTAGGATCGTCAACCGTGAAACCGCCTGCGCCACAGGCGCGTGCGTACGCGGCAAAGTCGATCGGCTGCAGATCAACACCAAATTCCGGATTGCCTTCGAAAACCATCTGTTCCCATTTGATCTGCCCGAGCGTGTTGTTTTTAATTACGATGACCTTGACCGGGAGGTTGTGCTTTACCAGTGTGGCGATCTCGCCGAGCATCATCGTGAGACCACCATCGCCGACAACGGCAACCACCTGCCTGCCTGGAAATGCGACTGCGGCGCCAATGGCATAAGGCAAGCCATTCCCCATCGTCGCCAGCATGCCTGAGGCGGAGAACAACATCTCGGCGCGAATCTTCACATACCGGGCAGTCCAACTAGTCACGGTGCCGCAGTCACTGGCGATAACGGCATCGGGCGCTAAGAACTTATTTAGTGTGTGCGTCACAACTTGGGGTTTGAGCGGTTTGTCCATTCGGCTGGCACGGCTTAATAGAAGTTCGTTCCACCCCTGCATTCCCTTCTGCGCCGATTCCAGGAAGGAGCGATCCTCCTTTCGCCCGATCAGCGGCAGCAGTTCATCGAGAACGCGCCGACAATCTCCCACCAGCCCTATTTCGGCAGGATGGCGAAGTCCGATGCGCGACGCGTCGATATCGATTTGAACGCATTTACCCTGCCCCGGCTTCGGATAGAACTCCATGTAGGGGAAGCCGCTCCCGATGATGATCAACGTATCGCAACTGTGCATCGCATCTTGCGATGGAGCTGTGCCCAGCAGTCCCAAACCGCCGGTGGTGTAGGGACTGTCATCGGGTAAGACGGCTTTTCCCAGCAGGGCTTTGGCGACCGGCGCCCCGAGCTTTTCGGCCAACTCCAGCACCTGCGCCCGACAATGCAGCGCACCACGGCCCACCAAAATGGCGACTTTTTTTCCGTCATTGATGAGGTCAGCCGCGGCTCTTAGGTCTTCCCGAGCGGGATGAGAGGTTGTCGGGGCTGCCTGCTCGGCGCTGTGTCCCTTAATATTGGCTGTGGATCGGGGCGACTCGGAACCGTCCCAATCCTGGATGTCCTTAGGAGTGCAGAGGTGCGCGACGCCCCTTCGCGCCATGGCGGTGCGAATGCCGTCATCTAGTGCGTTATGGACGTGCGCTGGCCCTGTAATGCGCTCGTTATAGACCGCGACGTCCATGAAGAGCTTGGTCAGATCGACGTCCTGTTGGTACTGCGTGCCAATCAGATCATGAAACGTATGGCCGGTAATGGCCAGCACCGTCTGGCCGTCGCACTTCGCGTCGTAGAGTCCGTTCAATAGATGGATGCCGCCAGGACCTGATGTTGCCAGGCAGACTCCCAGGCGACCGGTGTATTTCGAGTAACCGCAAGCGGCGAAAGCAGCCGCTTCCTCATGTCGAACTTGGATGAATTTGATCTTGTCCTGTCGAGTCCGCAGCGCTTCGAAAATGCCGTTGATCCCATCACCTGGAAATCCAAAGATCGTGTCGACTTTCCAATCAATGAGACGTTCGACCAATAGTTCGGCCACATTTTTTGCCATCACGTATACTCCATTACTTCGCTTTACGCTTCACACGCCGTCTGGCTGCTTCTCGTTCGACGGCCGAGAGTTTGATGGAACCGCGATACGTTGCGCTCGGCCGGAGGCTGGTTTCATTTCCGAGGCGTTAGTGCACCAGGCGCGTGGACTCTCCGCCCCCAGCCAGCCACCCGTGAAGCCGGCCTGATGCAGTCCTTTGACTAGGTACGGGCACTGTCGCATCAGTCGCCAGAGAAGCCCGGATCGGGCGTTCTCAATCATCAATACGACAGGACCCTGGTTCAGCCCCAGGTGGCATGGTGAAACCCAACAATCCGCAGGTGCAGACGTCACGGGATATGTGGGATTGAACGTGGCCTTGTAGCCGTACGAGTTGTTCATGCGCAACTTCAGATTGTCAAAGTCCTGAAGGGCCGCAAGTACGATCTCTGGGGCAAACGGCAATGAGGCAGCCGCCGCCCACGGCGCGATGGTGCCGTCGTCGGGGCCATCGGGTATGCCTCTTGCCGCGTAATGAAAGAAATGGCGCTCTCTGCCGTCAACTTCGCATGTTATCCAGCCAGGCCCATCGCTGGAGGTGATGCCCCAACAGTCTTTACCGTACCCTTTGAACTGGCCGGGATTGTGAATCGCGTATTGCTGCTGCGCGTACGTTGCTCGACGGCTGTTCTCGAAATAGTCGATGCATTTGTCGCGCATGTACTCGTCGGCGATGCCACGAAAATCGACCCACACATGCGACAGCTGGTGAGTGAAGAGAGGGCCGGAATAGAGATACTCGTGATCGTAAATCTTTCTCCACTTGTAAGTGGACGTCCAAGCAGTGTAGCTCTCGTCCGCAAGCGGGTGGGTTGGGGATCCTAAGCCAAGGATGTACAAAAGCAAGGCCTCGCTGTAACCTTCCCAGCGATCGGGCAAGAATCCGGTCTCGGGCTTCCAACCGTGCGTTACAGTTGCACCACTATCCAAAGCCCATCGCCAATCGACGCGGCGATATAGTCCATCCGCCAGACTTCGGATCTCGTGTTCAGACCGCGATTCAGCGGTGAAATATGCCGCGGCAGCAAGCATTCCGGCTATTGCATAGGTCGAGTCAATGGTCGAAAGCTCGCAATTTCCGAACCTAGCGCCAGTCTGCATGTCAAGAAAGTGGTAATAAAATCCCTTGTAACCCGTGGCAGTAGCGCTCTTCCCTTGAGGTGCGTCTCGCAAAAATCGTAGTGTGGTGAGTGTTCGATCGACCGCGTCCTCGCGAGTTAGGAAGCCACGCTCAACGCCCACGGGATAACTCGCTAAGCCTAAACCAACCGCCGCAATACTTGCCGGAGTTCCGGCTTTGGTTCGATCCGCGATAAGTCCATTCGCGGGATTCGTCTCATTGACAAAATAGGCGAAGGACTCTCTTTGCAGATCATTCAATTTCTCGGAGGTCAATAACGGGGATGTCATGCCATTGCCCCCTCGTGATGGCTAGTGGAGAGTTCCAAAGTCACAGCCGCGACGGAATGGGGCGGCAAGGTGACGTCCAGCCAAGCCGAGGCGTTCTCGTATTTCCAGGTTTGAGTCTCTCGCACCAGTTGCGAAGCAACATTTAGCACCTCGACTTGACGCGGCGTGGGAAATTGCGGCTTCCCCATCTGGAGCCAAGCGTTCTTCGCATTCGCATGATCGTCGTCGATGCGCTCGATATAGACATCCGTCGGCGGCGAAATGTCAGTTAGTTGCACCTTAACGTGCTCAGTTCTGATCGGATGACGTGGCAGCGCCTGATTGCAAATCAGTACAGTAATGGCGTTCGAATTCCGCACCACCCAAGCGTCTACAGTCTCGTGAATACCATCAACCAAGCACGTTTCACTTCCCAGGCGATGTAAAAGCTCGAAGGCGCGATAGGACGGCTTCGCAACGCCCTGGATGGTGAGTAGACCGAAGCCACCCTGGAAAGGCTGTGCAGGAAAATAATTCTCGGCGAAGATGTCCGTAAACGTCCAGTAAGAGTAGCCCTCGACCAGCCCCTTGGCCTCCATCATGGTCTTAACAATCACTGTTGCCGTATACGGCTCGTCGTGCAAGTGATCGCGCGGATTCGAGGAGGCATTCCATTCGGTGTAATAGAGTGCACGACCGCGACATTTACGACGTGTGTCCTGAGTCCAATTACGCATAATACTGCGCTGGCTAATTGCCAACTGCGTTTCGGTGTCTTCATCGGTCGTGCCTAGAGCATCGGTTGGGTAATGATGCGTGCTGACAAAATCGACGGGCGCATCAACTTTCTCGCAGAAAGCGAGAAATTCATTTATCCATCCGTCCTTTGCTGTGGCCGGGCCGCCCACCTGCAGTGTGGCGTCAACCTGCTTGATCGTATTGGCAGTACAGCGATAGAAATCGAAGTAGCTCTCTTGAGAGCCAGGCCAGAATGCTTTTAGATTCGGCTCATTCCAAACTTCGAAAAACCATGTTCGGATTTCGTCCACGCCGTAACGTTCGACCCAATGTGCCACGAGTTTATGGATCAGCGTGGCCCACTGTGTGTTCTCTTTGGGATGTGTGACGTTGGCCTGGTAGTTGAAGGCGGTTGTTTTGCCCGATGCCAGCGCCGTAGGCATGAAGCTCAATTCCACAAATGGCTTCATTCCGATCGAAAGCAGATAGTCCCACATCTGATCCGCGTTAAAAAACGAGTAGAGTAATTGGTCTTGTTCGTCGACAAGTGTCCCCATCCCGTCGGACAGAATCCCGTGAAAGCGAACGTGACCAAAACCGAGCTCATCGTGGCAGCGCCGTAGTTGTTCCCGCCAGTCGGCCCGCAGCCCCATAGTCGCATGGCTACCGCCGACGGTATGCTCCCAAAAATGGGGCAGATCTCCCGTTGTCTCTGTCAGACAGCAGCGGAATTCGACTGGCAGCATGTCGTCTCGTGGTTGGCAAAATGTTAATGCACCATGCAATGGCGCGATGTTACGCAGGAATCATTGCTCCATTGCCTTTTCGGATAGCGCATCTTGCAGATCTGTCGAGCCCTTGATTGTCCGCTTTGTGCTTCGTTCTTGGTTTCGTCTGCCGAGAACGAATGCCGCCAGCGTTCCGACGGAAGCACCGATTAAACCTCCCCGCCAAATACTTCTTCTACCGTTCACCAGCGCGTCGCAAGCGCTTCCAACCACTGTGGAGATAGCAATCAGCCTTCGATGCTGATCCGCCCAGAGTTGTAGGCTGTGGTCGTGCGATCGAGCATCGAAATCGCCGTGGGCTCCATGGTCGACGACATCATCAACCGGTTCGTAAAGATTGTCTCGCCGATGAGGATCCGCTTTGTCGTCGCACTGCTGTGATTCGTAGCCCTGATGCCCCAAGTACCAATCACCGAATCCGGGCGCGAGCTTATTGCCTTGAATCGCGACGACCGTTGGCCCGCCTATAAACCACTCCCGGCGATAATTATGCGCCGCATGACAAATCGCATCGGCCGCCACTTCTGGCTGGTAGATCGGTGGGACGGGTTGCGGCTTCCGCGGAAGCCGACTTTTTACCCAGTCGAATTGAGGCGTATTTAAGGCCGGCATTTGTACCATCGTGATCTTGACGTCGCTCTGGTCATGGATCAGCTCGCAGCGCACCGATTCGGTAAAGCCCTGAATCGCATGTTTCGCGCCGCAATAGGCAGACTGCAACGGTATGCCGCGATAGGCCAAGGCCGAGCCAACCTGAAGAATCGTACCTCGATTGCGCGGCAACATATGCTTTAGGGCAGCGAGGGTGCCGTAGACCACGCCCAGATACGTCACGTCGGTTACACGCTTGTAATCATCCGGCGTCATCTTTTTCGCCGGAGAGAATACGGAGCACATCGCGTCATTGATCCAAACGTCGATCGGGCCAAATTCCTTTTCAACAGCAGTCGCCGCAGCCCCGACTTGCTCTGCGTCCGCCACGTCAGTTGGCACAACGAGTGCCTTGCCGCCAAGTTGTTCGACGTCGCGACGAGCGCCATTCAGCCCCGCTTTGCCACGTGCCAACAAGCCGATGCAAGCCCCTTGTCTCGCGAAAGCACGTACCGTAGCACGACCAACTCCGGCTGACGCTCCGGTCACAACCACGACTTCTGGTTGAAGTTTGCTTGTCACCATACTCTCCATGGTTGGTTCCGCAGTTTTGAGCTCAGCCCGCATCTCATAGTTGATCGGCGCCGGCATTTCTTT